>NZ_JBHZAG010000008.1:0-5631 GCF_042754125.1 Amycolatopsis sp. NPDC059235 | reverse complement strand
TGCGCCCTTTTGCTGGTATCTGTCTGCCCGGGGGGGTGGGCTCATACCCCCCCCCCCCCCCCCACAGCCGGTAGCCGGTGTGGACGGACTCGCTCGCTTCGCGCGGTCGCCGGGTGCTACCCGGTGGTGCTCGCGTTGGCGGTCCAGCCGAGCACCTGCGTGGCCTCGCTCCACGGCCCGTCCAGGCGGCGGCTGCCGCCGGTCGTCAGGTCCGCCACGATCAGCTGGTGCGTGTTGGCGTCCGCGTACGCCGCGGCGAGCGCGCCCGGCGCCGGAGACGGGACGAACGAGGTTCCGCCGGAGGGTTCGCGGATGCCGCTGTCGCCGCCCAGCGCCATCGGCAGCGTCCGGGAGCTGCGTTGCTGCCCGGTGACCGGATCGAACAGCTTGACGGTGTAGTCGTAGCTGTCTTCGTCGCCCGGGTGCGAAACGACCACGAGCGCGCAGGTTCCCGGCTGGAAGAACCACGCTTCGTCGCCAGCGCCCAGCGGCACCTCGGTGGTGCGCGACAGGTCGGAGGCGTCCGCGAGAAGCGTCGGGCCGGTCACGATCGGATCGGGCGCCCGGTGCAGCAGCGCGTGCCCCTGGCAGGTGTGCAGGAGGTTTTCCATCTGGGGCAGGTCCTGGGCAGTGCCCGCGGCGACGTGGCCGACGACTGTCGTGTTCGGCGCGAGCGCGCCGCCGCCGGTCGGGATCGTCGAGGGCAGATCGCCGTTGTAGCGGCCGAGGATCACCGTGTCCGAGTCGGCCCAGCGGGCACACGTCATCCCGGACACGACCTCCCGGGAGTCGCCCGAGGAGCCGGGTCCGGTCTCGTGGTAAAAGCCGCTGGGCCGGGTGATGAGGCCGGTCACTACGCCCTTGCGGTCGGTTGTGGAAACCCCTTGTTCGGCGGTGATCGCGAAGTGCGCGCTGTCGGGCGCCCAGGTCGCGCACAGCGGACCGGTCACCGAGGCTTGGGCGACGATCTCGGTGCCGGCGCCGACGTCGTGCAACACGATCCGGCCGGCGCCGTTGACGTAGGCGAGCGCCCGGCCGTCCGGCGACAACGCCACGGCGGGCAGCTTCGGCGCCGTGTTCCCGGACAGCAACGGCGTCGCGGCGCCTTCGGTCACCCGCCACACCGCGGGCTGCCCGGCCTTGTCCTTGCCGGCCACCACCAGCGATCCGCCGATCACCGGCGCCGCGACCTCGGGCGACGACGAGCACGCGGTGGCGAGAAGAGCAAGGGCGCCCAGCAGGACGGCGGTTCGGCGGTACGACATGAAACGATCATCGTGACATCCGGTGCGGTCCGGGGACGGCGGAAATGCCGACCACCGGCGATCAGATCGGGACGACGGCCAGGAACGCCAGGTCTCGGACTTCCTCGCGCCCGCGACCGGGTCGCGAGCAGCGTCGATCAGATCAGCTGCCAGTTTCGAGGGGCGTGTTCGGGGCCAGGAGGGAACCGTGCGGCCTCCGGCAGCCTCGAAGCACTGGCAGGCGCGCCGGTCTTTCCCTGATCGGCGGATGCCGTGCGAGGAAGGCCGGGTTCGTGACCACTGTGCAGACTGTGGTGTGGAGCTGCTGGGGCGGCTTCGTCCTGATAATGGTCCTGGTCGCGGTGTTCCAGCTGCGCAAGCTCCGGCACCGGGAGAAGGGGATGCGCACCTGGCCGCACGTCGCGGCTGTGGTCGTCGGCCACCAGGCCGTGCCCGGGGCGGGCTCCGACGACTCCTTGCCTTCGTACCTCAGCGTCTACCAGTATGCCGGTCCGGACGGCCGGACGTATCAAGGCAAGACGGTCTGGAGCAAGAGCCGGCCGCTGCCGCTTCGGCAAACGTTGCCGGTGTGCGTCAATCCCGGCTCGCCGGCGGAGTCGTATCCGGTGGAGAAGACCAGCCGGGCCATGCTGGGGTGCTTGTTCGTCGTCATGGGGGTGTTCTGCGCCGGCTCGTTCTTCTTCGTGCGGGTGCTCGTCGGGAGCTGACGGCGCACGCCGCGCGCTACGATGCCCGGCGTGTCGCTCGACCGGGTTGAGGGAATTCCAGGGCTGGAGTACCGGGTGTCGGACTCGCCCTATGTCGAGGGCGTGTACCGGGTGGGGCCGGACGGCGGGCAGGGCGGTTTCGTTCCGGAACGCATGGTGTCGGTCGTGAACTCGAACTGGGAGCTGCTGGTGTGGGCCTCGGCCGGGGTGACCGCCGTTTCGGTCCGCGGTCCCGAGACGCGGCCCACCGTGGTTCCGTTGGGCGGCGGGCTGGGCAGCGCCTTCGGCGTGATCTTCCGGCACGGCGCCTTTCTGCGGAATCTGCCCGTGGGCGGCCTTGTGGACGGCACCGTGTCGAGCCCGTACACGACGCCGCGCTCGTTCGTGCTGCAGAACACCGAGTGGGAGATCCCCACCTACGAGAACGCGGAGACGTTCGTGGACCGCCTGGTCCGGGCGGGGCTGCTGGCGCGGGACCCCCTGGTGACCGACGTCCTCGCCGGGGAGCGGCCAGTGCTGGTCACCCCGCGCTCGGTGCAGCGCCGGGTCGCCGCGGCCACCGGCTTGACGCAGGGCATGATCCGGCAGATCGAGCGGGCGCGACGGGCCACGATGCTGCTGCGCCAGGGCGTGGCCGCGACCGACGTCGTGCATCTCGTCGGGTATCACGACCAGCCCCATCTGGCGCGGTCGCTGACCCGCTTCGTCGGCCGGACGGCGACCCAGCTGCGACGTCCAGACCCCGGCGAGATGGTGTCGCTCCTGTACAAGACCGACGCCGAGGTAGCGCCGTAGGTTCGTAGCCAGCCGGAACGCCCGGCTGCCGGAACCGAGGAGCACCAATGGCTTTCACGCAGATCTATGTCAACCTGCCGGTCGCCGACCTGGAGGCGAGCACGGCGTTCTACACGGCGCTGGGCGGCGAGCTCAACCCGCAGTTCACCGACGAGACGTCTGCGCAGGTCGCCCTCGGCGAGGCGGTGACCGTGCAGCTCATGACGCACGAGCAGTTCGCCCAGTTCACCTCGCGGCCGGTAGCTTCCGGTGCGATCGAGTCGATCCTCGCGGTGCCCGCCGAGTCGAAGGAGGAGGTCGACCGGCTGGCCGACGCCGCCGTGAAGGCAGGCGGGTCCGAGCCGCGCCCGCCGCAGGACATGGGCTGGCTCTACAACCGCGCGGTGGACGACCCGGACGGCCACAGCTGGGAACTGCTCTCGTTCGACGCCTCGGCGATGCCCGGCACGCCCGAATGACGGCGGGTGCGGGCGGTCGGATCTCCCTTGCCCGCACCATGCCCGGCCCAAGACGTCTTCGGCCGCGCCAATTCACTTTTGCCATTTACGCAAGAATTCCGGCAATCATTTCACCGCGCCGACGGCCACGCAGCGGCCGAAACCGAGCAGTTCACCCCGAAACTGGCTGGCTGGCAAGGCATGCGGACGCGGCCGACGGAACTCCCGGTCGACAGAGCAGATCCGCGGAAGCGATCGAGGGCATCTCGGCGGTTTACCAGTCCAGCAGCACCAGAGGAGCACCTCCGACGCTGCGTCCGTGCCGCCCGAATGGCGGACGCAGCGCTTTCACCTGCACCAACCCTTGACTCCGACACGCGTGTCGATAACATGACACACATGTAACAGGGTGGGCAACGGAGCCCACCTGTCGAAGGGAGACCACCGTGCGCAGCGTGCAACGACGTTTTTCCCGGATGGCGGCGGTGGCGTCCGCCGCGGTGCTCGCGCTGGCCGGTGCCGCGGCTGTCGCGAGCGCGGCCGACAGCTGGCCGCTGACCCCGAAGGCGGTGCCCGGGCTGCCCGGCGCCCCGGCGGCGGCCGACCTGCCGGGCGTGAGCTCGGCGAGCGGAGCGCAGTGCCGCAACTATTTCTTCCCGGTCACCGAGCCGGGAAGTTCCGCCGTGCTCAAGGAATTCGGTCAGCTGTGCACCTCCGACCCGGCACTGCTGGGCAAGCAGCCGGTGCAGATCCTGATCCACGGCGGGACCTACGACCACACTTACTACGACTGGCCGTACCAGCCGGACCGCTACAACTACGTCCGTTACATGACCCAGCGCGGTTTCACGACCCTGAACCTCGACCGGATCGGGTACGGCCACAGCGATCATCCGCTCGGCGCGAGCATGAACTTCGACGTCGCCGCGAACACCACGCATCAGATCGTGCAGTACCTGCGCCAAGGCGGTCTGGGCACGCAGTTCGGCACGGTCACGCTGAACGGGTACTCGATGGGCGGCCTCACCTCGCAGGTCGAGGCAGGCGCCTTCCACGACGTCGACGCGCTGATGGTGCACGCCGTCGGGCACGGGCTGCTGACCCCGGCTTCGACCGCGCGGCTGGGCAGTTTCGCCTACCCCGCGCTGCTGGATCCGAAGTTCTCCGGCAGGCCGTGGGCGGTCGATCCCGCGTATCTCACCAGCATTCCGGGCCGCCGCACCATTTTCTACGGCCCCGCGTCCACTTTCGACCCGCAGCAGCTGACCGTCGAGGACGCGACGAAGGACACCATGTCGGCGACCGAGCTCGCGGACATCACCCTGCGCACCTACACCGACCAGACCAAGAACATCACCGCGCCGATCCTGTGGTCGCCCGGCCAGTACGACAAGATCTGGTGCGGCACCACCGACGACTGCGACACCGATCCGATGTCCGCGAACGAGCCGGGCTACTACCGGCCGGGCGTGTTCACCAAGTACATCGTGCAGAACACCGGCCACGCCACGCTGCTCGGCTACGGCGGTGTCGACTACCTGAACGAGATCGTCGGCTGGCTCGGCGCGCACGGCATCCACGGCGTGCGGTGAGCCCGCGGGTAAGCTGCGGATCATGTCCACGGCAGAGCGGGGTAAGGGAAAACGCAGCGAGTTGCGCCGCACGCTGGTGACGTCGGAACTGCTCGACACCGCGACCCGGCTGTTCGCGGAAAAGGGCTACGAGGCGACCAGTCTGCTGGACATCGCGAACGCGCTGAACATTTCGCGGCCCGCGCTGTATCACTACGTGAGCAAGAAGGAAGACCTGCTCGCGATGCTCGTCGAACAGGTCACGAACGGTTTCGCGGAGGTGCTCGCGCAGTTCAAGGCGCGTGACGATCTCGCGCCGTCGGAGAAGATCGCCGACGTGGTCGGGCTGATCGTGCGGCAGCGGGCCGAGCATTCCGACCAGTTCCGCATTCTCGACCGCTCCGAGTCGATCCTGCCGGAACCGCTCGCGGGCGAGCATCTCGAGGCGAAACGCACTGTCCTGCGCGAATTCACCGCGCTGGTGGAGGCGGGCGTCGAAACCGGCGAGTTCCGCCCGGTCGACGCGCGCACCGCCGCGTTGTCGCTGCTGGGCATGTGCAACTGGGTCGCCTGGTGGTTCCGGTCCGGCTCGGACGTCGAAGCGGTCGTCGCGACGATCACCGGGTTGGCGACGTCGATGCTCGCCGCAGGCGACAACATCGGGCGCGGACGGCAGGACGCCAAGACGATCGACCAGATCCGCGCGCTCCTGGACCGTCTCGAAGGCTGACCGGGATCCTGCTTCGGCCGTGGGGGGCCCCCCCCCCCCCCCCCCCGGTTTTTGTGCTGGGCCAGCCAGGCCCCCGCGCGCAACAAAAGTTGAAAATTAGTAACAACAAAAGAAAAAAAAGACGGC